>NZ_JAIMIG010000010.1:0-1308 GCF_019795975.1 Pantoea sp. DY-17
GCTGCCGCAGCTTCGGTGCATGGTTTAGCCCCGTTACATCTTCCGCGCAGGCCGACTCGACCAGTGAGCTATTACGCTTTCTTTAAATGATGGCTGCTTCTAAGCCAACATCCTGGCTGTCTGTGCCTTCCCACATCGTTTCCCACTTAACCATGACTTTGGGACCTTAGCTGGCGGTCTGGGTTGTTTCCCTCTTCACGACGGACGTTAGCACCCGCCGTGTGTCTCCCGTGATAACATTCTCCGGTATTCGCAGTTTGCATCGGGTTGGTAAGCCGGGATGGCCCCCTAGCCGAAACAGTGCTCTACCCCCGGAGATGAGTTCACGAGGCGCTACCTAAATAGCTTTCGGGGAGAACCAGCTATCTCCCGGTTTGATTGGCCTTTCACCCCCAGCCACAAGTCATCCGCTAATTTTTCAACATTAGTCGGTTCGGTCCTCCAGTTAGTGTTACCCAACCTTCAACCTGCCCATGGCTAGATCACCGGGTTTCGGGTCTATACCCTGCAACTTAACGCCCAGTTAAGACTCGGTTTCCCTGCGGCTCCCCTATACGGTTAACCTTGCTACAGAATATAAGTCGCTGACCCATTATACAAAAGGTACGCAGTCACCCCATTAAAGAGGCTCCCACTGCTTGTACGTACACGGTTTCAGGTTCTGTTTCACTCCCCTCGCCGGGGTTCTTTTCGCCTTTCCCTCACGGTACTGGTTCACTATCGGTCAGTCAGGAGTATTTAGCCTTGGAGGATGGTCCCCCCATATTCAGACAGGATACCACGTGTCCCGCCCTACTCTTCGAACTCACAATCTGTGCACTTTCGTGTACGGGACTATCACCCGGTATCGTGCGACTTTCCAGACGCTTCCACTAACGCACAAACTGATTCAGGTTCTGGGCTGTTCCCCGTTCGCTCGCCGCTACTGGGGGAATCTCGGTTGATTTCTTTTCCTCCGGGTACTTAGATGTTTCAGTTCCCCGGGTTCGCCTCGCAACACTATGTATTCATGTTGCGATGATGCACTGGGTGCACCGGGTTTCCCCATTCGGACATCGTCGGCTGTAGCGGTTCATATCACCTTACCGACGCTTTACGCAGATTAGCACGTCCTTCATCGCCTCTGACTGCCAGGGCATCCACCGTGTACGCTTAGTCGCTTAACCTCACAACCCACAGGCGTTTTGCAACGCGTGCAGACTGCAAGCATTTGAGAGACTCGAACGCGCTGTTATTCATTTCTTATTACGGAGAAATGAACCAACGCGTCGTTTCAATTTTCAGCTTGTTCCGGATTGTTAAAGAGCA
>NZ_JAIMIG010000013.1:0-624 GCF_019795975.1 Pantoea sp. DY-17
GATTCATGACTGGGGTGAAGTCGTAACAAGGTAACCGTAGGGGAACCTGCGGTTGGATCACCTCCTTACCTGAAGATACCTTCCCGCGAAGTGCTCACACAGATTGTCTGATAGAAAGTAACGAGCAGAAAAAACCTCTACAGGCTTGTAGCTCAGGTGGTTAGAGCGCACCCCTGATAAGGGTGAGGTCGGTGGTTCAAGTCCACTCAGGCCTACCAAATTTCTTCTCATGCTGCGTTAAAGCGCCGCTCGTATAGTGAACTATACGTCGCGCCACTTTGCCTTGCCTGAAAAGAAATTACCGTTTGTCAAAAACGGAACTCCTGGTGAGTGGTAGTAGTGGTCTCTGCAGTAACTGTATGGGGCTATAGCTCAGCTGGGAGAGCGCCTGCCTTGCACGCAGGAGGTCAGCGGTTCGATCCCGCTTAGCTCCACCATTACAGTGACTCAAAACAATACTTCAGAGCAAACCGGAAACGGTGTGCTGCGAAGTATTATGCTCTTTAACAATCCGGAACAAGCTGAAAATTGAAACGACGCGTTGGTTCATTTCTCCGTAATAAGAAATGAATAACAGCGCGTTCGAGTCTCTCAAATGCTTGCAGTCTGCACGCGTTGCAAAAC
>NZ_JAIMIG010000014.1:0-613 GCF_019795975.1 Pantoea sp. DY-17
GTTTCAGCAAATCAAACTTAAATTGAAGAGTTTGATCATGGCTCAGATTGAACGCTGGCGGCAGGCCTAACACATGCAAGTCGAACGGTAGCACAGAGAGCTTGCTCTCGGGTGACGAGTGGCGGACGGGTGAGTAACGTCTGGGAAACTGCCCGATGGAGGGGGATAACTACTGGAAACGGTAGCTAATACCGCATAACGTCGCAAGACCAAAGTGGGGGACCTTCGGGCCTCACACCATCGGATGTGCCCAGATGGGATTAGCTAGTAGGTGGGGTAATGGCTCACCTAGGCGACGATCCCTAGCTGGTCTGAGAGGATGACCAGCCACACTGGAACTGAGACACGGTCCAGACTCCTACGGGAGGCAGCAGTGGGGAATATTGCACAATGGGCGCAAGCCTGATGCAGCCATGCCGCGTGTATGAAGAAGGCCTTCGGGTTGTAAAGTACTTTCAGCGGGGAGGAAGGCGGTGAAGTTAATAGCTTCACCGATTGACGTTACCCGCAGAAGAAGCACCGGCTAACTCCGTGCCAGCAGCCGCGGTAATACGGAGGGTGCAAGCGTTAATCGGAATTACTGGGCGTAAAGCGCACGCAGGCGGTCTGTCAA
>NZ_JAIMIG010000015.1:0-543 GCF_019795975.1 Pantoea sp. DY-17
CAGCGTGCCTTCTCCCGAAGTTACGGCACCATTTTGCCTAGTTCCTTCACCCGAGTTCTCTCAAGCGCCTTGGTATTCTCTACCTGACCACCTGTGTCGGTTTGGGGTACGATTTCGTGTTACCTGGAGCTTAGAGGCTTTTCCTGGAAGCAGGGCATCAGTTACTTCACCACCGTGGTGGCTCGTCGTCACGCCTCAGCCTTAAGATACCCCGGATTTACCAAAGGTATCAGCCTACACGCTTAAACCGGGACAACCGTCGCCCGGATAACCTAGCCTTCTCCGTCCCCCCTTCGCAGTAACACCAAGTGCAGGAATATTAACCTGCTTCCCATCGACTACGCTTTTCAGCCTCGCCTTAGGGGTCGACTCACCCTGCTCCGATTAACGTTGAACAGGAACCCTTGGTCTTCCGGCGAGCGGGCTTTTCACCCGCTTTATCGTTACTTATGTCAGCATTCGCACTTCTGATACCTCCAGCATGCCTCACAGCACACCTTCAACGGCTTACAGAACGCTCCCCTACCCAACAACACATAGTGT